>NZ_LR736377.1:0-1151 GCF_902652675.1 Bartonella refiksaydamii | reverse complement strand
GCTAAGGATTGTTGAAAGAGTTCGGCAGAATATCCTGAATTATCCGCTGCATCCCCCCATAATTGAAGCGCTGCGACACTCATGCCTAAATGTCGAGAGGCATGGTGAAGACTATCTCCTAAATGCATGGTTTTCATGGTGACGGCGGTCAAGCTTGCTACAAGCCCATCACCAGCAAGCCCTAAAACACCGGTAAAGACTGAAGCACGACTTGCTGCTGTGCCAAGAGCACTCTGAACGCCTTTAAGGCTTGCCGTCATATTTTTTACCGCAGCAGAAAAGCGCGGAATACACAATCTCTGTGAGAGTGTTTTTGACAATGTATTGAATTGCTTTTGTACACGTTTAAGAGGTGCGGTAAGTTCGTCTTCAAGAGACAACTTCACCTTTGCATCAGCAACTTTTTTACTCATTTTGTCTTATACCTTTCTGCTGCTTGTTTTCGCCAGAATATGAGTTCTTGCGGTTCCATTTCCATCATGTCTGGAAGAGACCAATGAAAAACAATGGCGATATCGGCTATGAGTTTAGCGGCGGTTTCCCAGTCGAGGTTTCCCGCCGCTTGATAAAAGACTCCAAAATCTCCCCAATGCTTGCCAAATCATCAATATCGAGTTCACCAACAGCCTCATGTGGCCATTCCGAAAGGCGCGAAACCATAGCGATTGTTTGTTCAACGCCTTCCTTCTTATCGATTGCTTGTACGTCTTTTGTTTTGGGGCGCCGTAAGGTGATTGTGGTGTGCTCTTTTCCTTCAAAGGTAACAGGGATAAGCAATTGATGTGTAATGCTTGTTTGTACTGTCATTTTTACATTCCTAAAAAGTTTTTATGTTCTGCTAATTGATTAACGCCATTGAATTTCCTCACCAAGTTGAGGACATCTATCTCAACAATTTCCATATCTTTCTGGACATATTTGAAATACTGCAATGTGAAGGTAGCTGTAGAAGTTGCTTTGCTGCCCGGTTGCCATTCTGCCATTTCAAAGCCTTTGCATAACCCTCTCATGGTAATGACAACACCTTTTGCCGGTGTGCCTTGAGCTTGCATTGAACTTCTCAATGAGATGTCAACATCAGAGCGTCCCAACAGGGACATCAACTCTGGAGAACAATCAGAAATGGTCATGGTGAGGATGAGAGTTTCAAG